>NZ_JBIAGB010000003.1:0-7507 GCF_042869575.1 Streptomyces sp. NPDC006925 | reverse complement strand
GCCCCCCCCCCCCCCCGGGGGGGGGGCCCGCCCCGGCCCCCGCCCCCCCCCCCCCCCCCCCCCCGCCCCCCCCCCCCCCCCCCCCCCCCCCCCCCCCCTCGCTCTGTGCTGTCACCGCACGTGTGGCGCGGCGGAGTCCCGGCGTCCACTGTCGCGCGCGGGGCGCGGAGCCGGGGGGTCGCGGGGCGGCGGGAGACCGCCGCCCCGCACCGCCGCCGCCGGTGGGCGGCCGGTCGCGGCCCGCGCACGGGGTGCCGGTGAACGGGCCCCCACGGGCCGTGTCACCATGGCGCGGAAGCCGGGCCGGTCGGCACCGGGATCAGGGACCCGGACGCGGCGGCCGGTGCGGATGCTGAACGGAAGGCGGGCGCGGTGGCGGCAACAGCATGGGTGGTGCAGAACACCCCGCAGGGCGGGCCGGGACGGTTCGGCGACTGGCTCACCGAAGCGGGCGTCGCTGTCCGGACCGTCCCGGCCCACGAGGGGGCGCCGCTCCCCTCGCGGCTCGCGGGCGGGGCCTTGGTGGTGCTCGGCGGCGGGTTCCTGCCCGACGACGACGCACGCGCCCCCTGGCTGGCGCCCACCCGCGCCCTGGTGGCCGAGGCGCTCGACACGGGAGCGCCGCTGTTCGGCATCTGCCTCGGAGGGCAGATGCTGGCCCACGTCGCCGGGGGAGAGGTCGCGGCGGAGCACGGCGAGCCCGAGATCGGCAGCACTCCGCTCACCCTGCGGGCCGAGGCGCGGAGCGATCCGCTCTTCCACGACCTGCCCTCGCCGGTGACGGCCGTCGAGCGGCACGTGGACGCCGTCACGGCCCTGCCGCCCGGCGCCGCATGGCTCGCGCGGAGCGAGCGCTGCCCCTACCAGGCGTTCCGTGTGGGGGAGCGGGCCTGGGGCGTCCAATTCCACCCGGAGGCCTCGCCCGACCAGGTCCTGACCTGGGACCTGGCGGGCCGTGCCGAACGCGGCCTCGATCGTGCGGCGCTCCACCGCCGGGCGACCGAGGACGCCGTCACCTCGACTCCGGTGTGGCGCAAGCTGGCCCACCGGTTCGCGGCGTCGGTCCTGGGAGCGGACCGAGAGCCGGGGCGCGACTGACCGCCGGGGTCAGGGACGCACCTCGATCCGCCCGATGCCGCTGCCCAGTTTGCTGCAGTGCGCGGTGGACTGGCCCGACTGCCCCGGCCGCAGCGTGACATGTTCGCCATCGATGTCGGGGCTCCAGCCGCAGACCAGATGGACCCAGAAGGTCTGCGTCGCCCTGCCGTTGTTCCTGCACAGGGCGTAGCCGGTGTACTCGTCGTTGTGGTGCCTGCCGGTGTGGCAGCTCAGGCCCGGCGGGGTGGCGGCGCCGACGGCCGCCACGGTGGCGGCCGAGGGCAGCGACAGCAGCGTCAGCGCGGCGAGCGTGAGGGCGGCGAACCTGGCCGCGGCCCTGCGGGGCCGTACGGTGACCGGTGTCATGCGGTGCTCCTTGGTCGAGGGCGGTGCCCTTCGAGTGGTTCGCCTGCTGCCTCCCCCGCCGCACGGTCGGAAAACTGCGCATACCTTGACACTTGGTCAACTACCCGCAGGATGCCGTCATCCAGGACATGGTTCCGGCCCCGGCATCGGCCGGACCTGCCCCGGCCCGACCCGGTCGTCCCCGTGCCGCCGCCCGCGCGGCGGCCCGCCCACCGCGCCAACCCGCCGACCGCCGCGCCCGACCGGTCACCTTCGCTGAGCAGGGAAAACGTTGACCCTGCCGGTGATCCCTGGAAGCCTGCCGCCATGGCGCTCAACGCAGTCCTGGGTGTGGACATCGGCACCTCCAGCAGCAAGGGCGTACTGGTGGGGCTGGACGGCACGCTGCTGGCCTCCGCCGTACGCGAGCACACCGTCGAGCGGCCCGCTCCGGGGCGCGTGGAGATGGACGCCGGTGTCTGGTGGGACGAACTGGCCTCCCTCTCCCGGGAGCTGACCGAGGCGGCCGACGCCCGGACCGTCGCCGTCGGACTCAGCGGCATGGGCCCCTGCGTGCTGCTCACCGACGCCGACGACACACCCCTCCGCCCTGCGATCCTCTACGGCGTCGACACCCGCTCCGTCGACCAGATCGCCCGCCTCGGGGCGGAGTTGGGCACCGCGGAGATCCGGCGCCGCTGCGGCTCCGACCTGAGCAGCCAGGCCGCCGGCGCCAAGATCGCCTGGATCGCGGACGAGGAACCGGAGCTGTACGCGCGCGCCCGGAGGTTCTACACCTCCAGTTCCTGGCTGGTGCGGAAGCTGACCGGCAGCTACGTGCTCGACCACCACACGGCGAGCCAGACGACCCCGCTCTACGACACCGTCGCGCACCAGTGGTACACGCCCTGGACCGACCGCGTCGCCCCCGGCCTCGAACTGCCTCCGCTGCGCTGGTCCGGTGAGGCCGCGGGCACCGTCACCGCCGAGGCCGCCCGCCGCACCGGACTGCCCCCCGGCATCCCCGTCGTCACCGGCACCGTGGACGCCTGGGCCGAGGCGCTGAGCGTGGGCGCGCACCGGCCCGGCGACCTGATGCTGATGTACGGCACCACCATGTTCCTCATCCACACCGTGCCCCGCCTGCTCACCGACCCGGCGCTGTGGAGCACCGTCGGAGCCCTGCCCGGCACCCGCAGCCTCGCCGGAGGCACGGCCACCTCCGGTGCCGTCACCGGCTGGCTCCGGGAGCTGTTCGGCACCCCGGACTACGCGGAGCTGCTCCGACTCGCCGAAGCCTCGCCTCCCGGTGCGAACGGCCTGCTGATGCTGCCCTACTTCGCGGGCGAGCGCACCCCCGTCATGGATCCGCACGCCCGCGGCGTGCTGGCCGGCCTGACCCTGAGCCACACCCGCGGCGACCTCTACCGTGCCGCGCTCGAGGGGACCGCCTACGCCGTACGGCACAACATCGAGGCCATTGAGCGGGCGGGCGGGGACATCCGCCGGATCGTCGCCGTCGGCGGCGGCACCCAGGGCGGGCTGTGGACCCGGATCGTCTCCGATGTCACCGGCAGATCCCAGGAGTTGCGGACCACCTCCATCGGCGCCTGCTACGGCGGCGCGCTGCTCGCCGCGCAACTGGTGACCGATGCCTCCGCCGACACCTGGAACCCCGTCCGCGGGACCGTCGCACCGCACCCCGGAACCACCGGCAGGTACGAGGAGCTGTACGGCCTCTACCGCGCGCTCTACCCGGCGTCGGCGGACGTGGTCCACGCGCTCGCGGCGGCACAGGAGCGCTGACCCGCGGCACCGTCCGCCGCGTCGCCGTCAGCCCGTGAGCGGCGACCGCTGCGCCCCGGCCGTCCCCCCGACACCCGCCGCCGACCCGTGCTCCGCCAGCGGACCGATACGCCAGGAGGCGGCCCGGCAGAGGGCGACCAGACGGGGCAGGGCCGCCAGCGTGACCCGCCAGGAGCCGGGAGCGCTGTTGCGGTCACTGTCGTGCAGGAGGACGGTCGCCCCGCCGCTCAGGCGTGCGCGCAGCGCGGTGAGCACGCTGTCCGGTCCGGCGCCCGCCTGCCAGTCGCGGCCCCAGGCGGTCCACAGCACCGGCTGCAGCCCCAGCCGCCGGGCGGCCCACCAGCGGGTCGCGGTGAGCACCCCGTACGGGGGCCGGTACCACAGCGGCTCCGTCCCGGCGGTCTCCCGCACGGCCGCCAGCGCCCGCTCCAGGTCCCGGCGGTCGGCTACCGGGCGCGGGAGCCAGGGGGGCTGGTGCTCCCAGCAGTGCACCGCCAGCTCGTGGCCCTCGGCGGCCATGCACCGTACGAGAGCGGGGTGGCGCAGCACGGCGGCGCCCTGGAGGAAGAACGTCGCCCGCAGCCCCAGCCGGTCCAACTCCCGCAGGAAGGCCGGGGTGGACCGGGCGTCCGGTCCGTCGTCGAAGGTCAGCGCGATGTGGTCGGCCCGGCCGCGCCCGTCCAGCTCCGGGCGGAACGCGGCCCGCACCGGCGGCAGCCAGGTGGCGGCCGGCACGATGTTCGCGGCCGCGACGGCTGCCGACGCTGCCACCAGTGTGGACAGCACGCGGGGCCGGTTCACCAGATCTCCTTCTCGGAGGTGCCCGCCACCGCAGGCGACCGGGCCAGCTGCACGCTTCCCACACTGATCAGCGCGAGCGCGGCCAGCTCCGGCAGCACCCGCCAGCCGAGCGACAGCCGCTCGTCGAACAGGGCGGCGCCCAGCACCACACTGAAGAACGCGTCCCCCAGCGTGAGCGCGGGCTGCGAGGCGACCAGCGTTCCCGCGTGCAGTGTCATCTGCAGCAGCAGGAACCCCGCTCCGCCCGCGACCGCCACCCCGTAGGTCTGCCATGCCGTCAGCAGCGCCACCAGTCCGTCGTCCGCCAGATAGGAGATGGCGTCCTTCATCAGCGCGGCCGTCACCCCGAACAGTACGGCCGTGGCCGAGCCCAGCACGGTCGCCCGCGGCGCGGACGGCAGCCGGAAGGCCACCACGACCAGCACCGCCACCAGCGCGACGACCAGCGGGGCCATCACCATCCAGCGCCCGGAGGGCACAGAGGCCGCCCCGCCAGAAGGCCACACCAGCCACAGGAACGCCGCCAGCCCGACCACCATCGCCGCGAAGGCCGCCCACGCCCGCCCGCCGGGCCGCTGCCGGAACACCAGGCCGCCCAGCACCAGGGTGAACAGCAACTCCGTCGTCATCACCGGCTGCACCACGGCCAGCGGCCCCGTCGCCAACGCACCCGCCTGGCACACCGCCGAGAGCACCAGCGTGCCCGCCCCCCACAGCCACACCGGACGGCGCAGCAATCCCGGCAGCCACGACAACCGCCGCCCGGACGGGCCCGGCCGCTCCACCGCCGCTGCCCGCCGCTGGAGCACGGAAGCGGCCGCGTTCCCCATCGCGGCGAGCACCGCCAGCAGGATCGAGAGGGCTGTCCACAGCACGCGGGCGCCTAGCCGAAGCGCTGGGCCAGGCTGCGGAACACCCCCGGGGCGGCCCCGTGCAGCCACGCGGGCATGGCCATCCAGGACGGCACATACGCGTTGGGGCGGCCCGTGCGCAGGGCCCGGCACACCGCCTCGGCCACCCGTGTCGCGGGCACGGGCCGTGGCCGGTCACGCCGGTAGGGTGCCCCGCGGCGCTGGAAGAAGGGCGTGTCGACCACTCCGGGCAGCACCATCGAGACCCCCACCCCGCTCGGTGCCAACTCGTAGCGCAGGCTGTCGGCGAACGCGGCGAGCCCGGCCTTCGTCGCCGAGTACACCGCCTCGCCCCGCACCCCGACGCTGCCGGCCATGGAACCGATCAGCACCACCTGTCCGCAGCGCCGGTCCACCATGCCGGGCAGCAGGAGCCGCACCAGGTGCAGAGTCGCATTCAGGTTCAGCTCCAGCACCTCGTCGATGTCCTCCGGGGGCATCGCGGCGAACGACCCCGCCCAGCCGATGCCCGCGCCCGCCACCAGCGCGTCCACCCTGCCGCTGTGCACCAGGGCCTCCTCGGCCAGTTGCGCGCGGGACCGCGCATCGGCCAGATCCGCTGCCAGCGGCACTCCGCCGGTCCGGGTCGCCACCTGCCCCAGCCGCCCCCCGTCCCGGCCGTTGAGCAGCAGCCGCCAGGCGC
The DNA here is from genome assembly GCF_042869575.1 of Streptomyces sp. NPDC006925. Classification (NCBI taxonomy): domain Bacteria; kingdom Bacillati; phylum Actinomycetota; class Actinomycetes; order Kitasatosporales; family Streptomycetaceae; genus Streptomyces; species Streptomyces sp. NPDC006925. The sequence goes on along the minus strand of NZ_JBIAGB010000003.1, from coordinate 1,903 downwards.
CGTCCGCGGCGAGCTCCTCGGCCACGGCCGCGCCGATACCCGAGGACGCTCCGGTCACCAGGGCCACCGGGCGGTGCGCCCGGCTTTCCGCTTCCGAGCCCGAGGGCGCGCGCTTGAGCGGCCGGGCGCGGGTGGGCACCGACAGCCGGCCGGTCGGATGCCGCCGGTAGCGGTGCCGCAGCGAAGGGGCCCGGAGCGGCGGATCCGTCGGACGGCCGTCGGATCTGCCGAGCCTGTCGAACACGGACGCCTCCGGTGAGCAGTACGGGCCCCGACGGGGCCGGGAACATGTACCGGGGCGCAACCGGCCCCGGCTCCAGCATGCTGGCAACCGCGCTCGGCAGCCGCCCGGAGCCCTGCCCGGGTCCGCCGAACCACCTGTTCGGCTCCCCGCGCCGGCGGCCGGGCCGCCCGGAGGCCGGGCGCCACGGCGCCCGGCCGGAACGGCTGAGTGTCGCTACGCCGCCGCCGACGAGCGGACAGCACACTGGTCTACGGATGTGCCGAGAGGCTGCGGACGTGTCCAGCCGCCCGCAGAGCCCCGGCGCGCTGTCCCGGGCCCAGCGGGTCCGGGGCAGCGCCGGTCCGCGCCCGCCGACGACCCTGGAGCCCCATGCCGCACCGCTTCCTGCTGCTGAGTGCCAGCATGGGCGCGGGCCACGACGCGGTCGCGCACGAACTGGCGCACCGGCTGCGGGCTCGCGGGCACCCGGCTGTCGTACGCGACATTCTCGGCATGCTCCCGGCGGGCAGCGGCCGGGCGCTGCGGACCGGCTACCGGGGCACCGTGCGGCACGCACCGAAGCTCTACGGCGCGGTGTACGCGAGCTTCCTCGCCACGGCCGCCGCGCCCGGACCGCGCCCCAGCAGCGCACCGCTGGCGGCACTCGCCGAGCGCCCGCTCCTGCGGGCCGTCGCGGAGTGGCGTCCCGATGTCGTCGTGCCCACCTTCCATCTGAGCGCGCAGGTGACCGGGCGGCTGCGGGCCCGCGGCGCGCTGGAGGTGCCCGCCGCGGTCGTCGTGGTCGACTTCGCCGTCCACCGCGGCTGGCTGCACCCGGGGAACGACCTCCACCTGTGTGTCACCGAGGCCGCCGCCGCACAGGTGCGTTCCGCGCTGGGAGGCCCCGCGCGGAGCACCGGACCGGTGGTGCCCGCCCGGTTCTTCCGGCCCCAGGACGTCGACGGCCGCTGGCGGGCCCTGCTGGACCGGCACGTGGCAGCGGCGGCGCAGCACACCCGCCCGCTCTCCACGGAGCGGCCCGCCGTACTGATGTCCACGGGCGCCTGGGGCGTCGGCACCCGGTTGCTGGAGACGGCGCGGCAACTCGCGGACCACGGCTGTGTCCCGGTGCTGCTGTGCGGGAACGACACCCGGCTGCGGCACCGCGCGACCCGCCATCCCGGCCTGCTGCCGCTCGGCTGGGTGACCGACCTGCCGGGCCTGATGGCAGCGACCCATGTGCTGCTCGACAACGCCGCCGGCCAGACCGCCGCCCAGGCGCTCGCGGCGGGCCTGCCGGTCGTCGGCCACCGTCCGCTGCCGGGCCATGCCGAGGCGGGTGTGCGGGCCATGGCGCAGGCCGGACTCTCCCGGTACGCCGCCGGGGCGGCCGAACCGGCGCACAGCGCGCACGAACTGGCGTTTCCGGGCCCCGCCCGCGCCCGGCTGGCCGCGGCAGCCCGCGCCGCCTTCCACGGCGACCCGGTCGACGAACTCCTGGGGCTGGCCGGACGAGCGGATACGGCGGACTCCCGGACAGCTTGACGTGCGTTCCCGGTGGCTTCTCGGCTCGTGGCGGTGTGCGTGGGGGTGATCACTGGGGGTGCGGGGATGGGGGGTGGCGGGGTGGGGGTTGTGAGGCCGCCCATAGGGCCCACGTCACGTACGACTCACCCTCGT